>NZ_LR215051.1 GCF_900660755.1 Acholeplasma hippikon | reverse complement strand
ATGCGTGTGATGTATTTTGCTGCATGGGGTGGATATTATGAAGTAAACCAAACCACTGTTGATAGCATTAACAATGACGGCAAATTTTTAGGAACTTACATTGTGGGTGAGAATTTTAGTTTTGAAATTCGTTACTACCTTGCAATTGTAGATAATCCAACTGAATTTGATTCAGTCCAAGATTTACCAATGACTGCAGAAAATGTGCTGGGTAATGTATATTTCACTGTTAATGGAAATGAAGTCATTGTTACTATCTGGTATGATGGCACGCCTTACACTTTAAAATATAATTTTAGTTCACAAACTGATATGACTATTTTTGATGCTGAAGAAATTTACTTCATGAAACGCAGCAATAAACCACAAATCTTTATTAATCTAACTAAAGACAGATTATATCTAAGAGATATGTTATCTGCAGGAAGTGATAAAAAGCCAGCATTCGTTCCACATGTTATTTGGGACTTAAATACAAATACCATAACTAAAATGGAAAAGTATAACGCTTATGCTTATGTTAAACAAAACAATCAAGGTGCTTTAATAGCTTATTATTATGTTGATGAATTCATCATGGATAATATTATTTCAACAACCTTAAGCTACACTTCTAGACAACGATCAGATGAATGGTTTGGACTGGTTACAAGATATACAGATTGGAAGACATTTATCTGGAGCCACACAAGTGAAGATACTTTACACTATAGAAACTTAACAAGCACATGGGAATGGATGATTCCTGGATACAATTTAATTTTCTTAGGATTAAGAGCTACGACTTATTATGAGATGCCTAGAATTCAAGCATTAGATTTTACTAATTTACCAAGTTATTACAACGTATCTAAACAAGAAATTGAAGCCGAATATCAAAAAGTAAATGCTTCATTTACACAGTTAAAAGACAACCCAAGATATAAAGTCTGGGCATTTGCGCTGCAAGAAGGTAAAGAGTTCGAACTAGGTTGGTTTGGTAAGATTCAAACCGAATTTTATAACAATCCAGATAATCCAGATGATCCAAAGAATTTAAAGATTATTGAGATTGTTTATAAAACAGATGACAAGCTTTACACTACAGTTGGAAAAGATATGAATCTTTTAATCACTGTTGAACCTAAAGTTGATGGCATCGCAAACGAAGATAATAAAGAATTTTCACCTTTATTAATTCCGTTAATCATCTTTGTTTTATCACTAGCAATTGGCTTTACTAAGGGGCAGTTAATCACTAGAAATGGATTCAACTTTAAATACGTGGTTGGTTCATTGATTCTATCAATTTTGGTTTATTTTGTCGTAGTTAATTGGACTAGCATTATAAAATCGTTGGTGATCTATCCATGGTTGAAGTAGTTGAAATTGCTAAAAAGTATTTAGGTTCGTTAAGTCCTGCAATTATTCTATTATTTTCTATTCTAGCAACTGCTGGATTTATTAAATGGAGCGCACGATTAGCTGATTCATTTAGAACAATTATGAAGCACCCTGCTTATGTGATTTTAGTATTAATTGTTGCAGCTGTTTTATTCTACTTTTACTTCAAATTTGCTGCGCCATTATTGGAGTAATCATATGGATAAAGTGGACAAATATATAGATTGGTTATTTAACTTCATAGATACATATCAAAAGAAAATTAAAAGTCTTGTTGAATTTTTATCAAATATAACTGTTAAGCTAATGAGTTTTCATAATAGTTTAATTCAGTTTTACATTCAAGTATTTAGTGATTTTTCAAAGTTTGCACGTTATACAACATATCCAATTCACTGGGCTTTAATTCTCTATGATTTATGGCGAATGAAACCAGATAAAGAAAAACTACCAATCTTCGAAGTTGGTGCGCACTATATTTATGGTAAGCCTGGAAGTGGTAAATCTACGATGACTTATCATGCGATGATGGACTATGCCTATTTAACTGGTAAGGTAAGCTTAACGACTGCACAAATGGAGTTGCCTAGAATTAACTTATCTGGAGCAAGTTACTATTTACATCAAAGATTTAAGCCTTCTGATCTATTCATTGATGGCGAACAAAAATATGCAATTGATACCAAGAAATTTAACTTCATTGTTTATGAAGAAATGCTTACACAATATAACCAAAGAAATAACAAAGAATCAAAATATAACAATGAATTTTTACCATTAATTGGTGCATTAGGAACACAGCGCCATCAAGGAATTGACTTGTTCTACTTCATTTCACAACTTCCAAAAGGAGATATTCAATTGATGCAATTATTAAATTGGTATCATGAACCAAAAGTTAAAAAGGGATTTGATTATAAGTATTGGTTAGAAACTGGTAAATATAGATTTGTTATTAAGGGTTGGCGAATTAAATCATTTAAAGTTACACCTAAAGGCAGTGGCGAATATGAACTTACCAATAAACGTGTTTGGTTCTATGAGAATACACTCCAGGAAGAAATGAGATACTTCAACCCACTTAACATGAAAAAAGACTTTGAAAATAAACCTATTCTAAAACTGGAGGCAAAACCATAATGAACACTGACTTAATATATTCATTTATTCAAATCTTAATAATTGTTGTAATTCTCGTTTCATGTTATGCATTATTTTGGTGGGGGTTATTTATTCCTATCAGAAAGAAACAAGCTTTAGATCGAGAACTTGATGATAAACGAAAAGAACTTGAACAAATCCAAATTCAAAAAGGGGTTGAATGGGAAAGTTATAAGGATTTGCAAAACCAGTTTGAAGCCATGAGAAAAGAGTATTTTGCGAATAAAAACAAACTTGAAGAAATCAAGGAAGAAAATGCAAAACTTGAAGCAGATAAAATTAAGCTTAAAGATACTCTAGCAGCATTGAAGAAAGAAAAGGATAAGACAAAATAAAAAATGGCATATATATATTCTTATATATATGCCGTTATCTTTATTGTTGTTTTTTTCTGTGTAATTGATATTTTATAACTTCACTTGAAAAGTGACATAAAATGCTGTTAATATGGCTGATATATCAATTATAACTGGTTGCGCAACCTTTCTAATATGAAAGGAAAAGAAGAATGACAATCAAAGAATTAACTGAAAAACATTTGAATAAAATTGCTTTAGAACTATCTAAAGGAACATATGAACACTATAAGTCACACTATCAACATCTAGTATCTTGGTGCGAAAAAAATGAAGTTATTAATGTTGAAGATCTAACAGAATCAAAACTTACAAAATATATTTTTGAAATGAAAGAAGTTTGTAGCAATAGAACTATAAACATGAGAATAGGAAATCTTCAGAGATGTTATAGGGCGTTTGGAATAGAATTTGAATATTTGCAAAGAATACCTAAACTAAAACAGAGATTAGTTACATATGATTATATTGAGCTTGCTGATATAAGGAGAATGAGAAAATATTTCTATTCTTTACCTATGACCGAGAGAAATATATATGAAGCTGCAGTGTTTTTAATTTTAATGGAAACGGGCTGTAGAAGAACAGAGCTTATTAATATTGAAAAGAAGAATATTGATTTCGAATATAATTTAATTAAATTTACAAAAACAAAAACATTTGAAGATAGAATTGTTCCGTTTAAAGAAAAAACAGCTCCAATTATTCAAGAGCTGTGTAAAATGAATACTGATAAATATTTATTTGTAAATCCAAATACAAATAAACAAATGACTAAATCAGATTTAGAAAATTTGATGAGGAAATACAAAAGAAAATTTAATTTTGAAAAATTTCATGCACATATGTTTAGGCACAGTTTTGCAACAATAATGATTGACTCTGGTGTTGATAGAAAGACCTTGCAAAGAATGACTGGACATAGTGATGGGAAGTCGTTAGACAGGTATATACATATCAGACAAAGTAAAATTATGTCAGATTACAAAGATAAGTTTTTAATTGATTAAAATTAAACATCCCAATTAACTGTAATTTTTTCAAATATCTTTGAATAGAAAAGCAAATCATCGGCTGAGCATTTAAACAAGTTACATAGGTTGATTATTTGTGTGGAGTTCAACGGAAGCGTATTCCTTTCCATTTGAAGATAAACTGACTCAGGAACATTTAAAAAATTTGCAACATCCATAGATGAATAATTATATTTAGATCTAAAATATCTAAGTGAGTTAAGGTGTAATGATTTATTCTTTTTATAACTGATTTCATACATCATGTGGAAATAGGCTTTGACTGTTGTATCAATTCCAATACTATACCAATTTTCTATTACTTTACTTAAATAAGTTTTATTTGTGAAATGACCATTTTTACTCATAAGAGTATAGAAAAGGACACAGTTCATAATTCCTGGTTCAATAGGCAATATTGATCCATAATAATATTCCATGAAAAAATCTATTGCATTTTTTTTATTATAGATAGTTAAATTTAGTGAAAAGTTTTCTAATATGTGAATGAAGTTTTTTTCGTTAGAAAAGTATTCTATATCTTTAGTATTCAAAAATTGATGATATACATAATCATCATAACTTTGAATAGGAAAAACATTAGTTGGTTTGGGTTTAAATTTAAGTAGTTGAGTTTGGCGGATTCTTAAGGAAAGATTACGCTTCATCATCATCCCATCCTTTAGTTGCGACTTCATATATTCCGCGAATTCCAAATAAATCATTTGGAGTGCATTTGAACAAATCACATAATTGTAGGATTTGCTTTGCATTAGCTATTGATTTGCCTTTCTCCAAAGCCCAATAGTTTGCTTGTGTCATATCTAGTAATTTAGCAATATCTCGTTGACTTAACTTAGCGGCCTCTCTAAATTCCTTCAGTTTAGGTAATTCCATAGATAACCTCCGTTTTCTTTTGACAAATTTAATTTATCAAATACATTGACATCACGACAGTTTTGATTTATCATAAAGATGAAATGACAATTTAAAACGGTCATTAAGTCTCAAAATATAGCTGCATTATATTGCAGCTCTCGTTAATAATATAATGGCGGGGGCAACAGGATTCGAACCCATACAAACGGTTTTGGAGTCCAATGAATATAATGCACATCATCTGATGTGTATTTTTATTTATTTCAAGGAGTGTTATTAATGTTTGAATGTATTATTGAAAAGTTAAATGCAGAACTTGAAGTTAATAAACTTGGTGATTATAGAAAATTTAAGTTTGTTCAAAAACAACTTAACTCTAAAGAAAATGCTATTAAATTCTTTATTGAAATTCTTAATTATAAAAAATGGAAAGTTAATAAAATCGTGTATCGCATAGAATACGAAAAAAGACTTTATCAAATCAAAAAAAATTCATATCTACCACAATGATAGAAAGAGTCTATTAAATTTAAAAGTATGTGTGGTAGCATACCAAGAAGTTAATAGACTCTTTGTGTTATGCATTCTTGTTATTCTTCTTTCCCCTTATGGATCTACTTAGTAACTCCTATCGCTAAGTGGATTCTGGATGTGGTTGAATAATCGATTCGCCTCCATGTGAGTCTTAGTCAACCATATCCAGAATTTAAAATAGATTCACATGGAGGAATAAGGGAAATGAAAAAGCAATTTGTCACTGCAACTTTTATCAGTGATATAATCTCACTCAATGATGATACTGGAAAGTATGAGCCTATTGGAAAGTTTTATGCACGTGATGGAAAAGGCTACGTAGCTTGCGATAATACAACTGGCGATGCATGGACTGAATTTTTCGACAGTAGGGAAGAAGCCATTAAATGGCTAGATAATAAAGATCCAATTTATATTGGTCAAACAGTCATTAATAAGATTACTAATAAAAAAATGAAAGTTACCAGATATGATGGATAAAATGTTGAAATATATAAAAAACAATAGGTGAAATTGTTAATGATAATAAGTTACGCAAACCACATTATGGGTGCATTAAAATAAAAAAACGCTACATAGAAAGAGAAAAATGAGTTTACCTGGTAACTCTCTCTACCAGGTAGATTCTTAAAGTAAATTTTAAAAGGGATTTATTTTAAAAATCTAAAGAATAATGAAAGGGAATAAGAATGAGTCATACACTGGATAAGTTAACTAAATTAGAACTTAATAAAGTGATGAGCGCACGTAAAGGCGTAGCTTTAAAGTTCGATAAATACTTATTATCACTAGATGCATCAGAATCTAGTATTTTACTCTATTCAGGCTTATTCTTTTTAGTTCCTAGACCAATTAGAAAATCATTCCACAAACACAATCATCCAGTTAAAATGAAGAAATCTAAGGAAGAAGTTTATAAGACTTTAGGTATCTCAAGAACTCAATTTTATAGATCAATTAATGAGCTAGAGAAATTAGGTCTAGTTACTACTGTGGCAACTAAGTATGGCGTTTCATATTACAACCTTAACTATAACCTAGATGCAACAACTGAAAGTTCATCTGAAGCATTTATTACAACAGATATGCTTCAAAATAAATATGTAACAACTAAACAAAATAAACAAAAGACATTTTCGGCTAATGCACGTATCGTATTAGGTAAATTAACTCGTTTATCTCAGCAAAGAGCTAATAGAACTGTTGAAACAACTGCTAAAGATTTAAGCAGTTCTTTTGGCTTATCAAAATCAACTATGTATTACTTATTAAAACAATTCACAGAAACTGGATTAATTGAAGCTAATAAAGTTGAAGCTTGTATCTATACATTAGTGCTTTTAGATCACTATGTTTCTAAACAAAGACAGCACAATCAAGAAGTTATTGATAAACGTGCTAACTTCATTAAATTCTTATATAAAGAACCAACTAGAGCAGAAAGTGATGCCATTGATAGAATCTTTAATAGCATAAAATAAACCCTTATTTTAAGGGTTGTTTAGCGTTATATATAAGACTTCAAACGACTAAAAAAGTCTTTAAAAATAGCAAATTCAACTACAAATAAGAGAAAAATAGCGATTGATTAACACTCGAAAATCTGGGTGTTTTATTTTTCATCAATATTAGTCCAAAAATGGAACAATCAGTATAAAAAAGAGATTTATATGTCATATATTTCTAAAAATGGGACATATATATATATGAGTTAAATAAAATAGTTTAATAATTAAATGAATTCTAAGGGCAAGCCCTTGAATTCGTTTTAAAACAAGAAAGGAAGTGCGCTCAGTGAAAAAGTCATTCTTTAAATATACATCATAACTTACAACTAACCACTGAATGACTTTTGGCCGCCTTATGTTCACTTCGTTCACGCACTTACTGGCCGAAAAGAAAAAGCGTGGGACACTTAGGGGTTTTACCCCTCTACCGTTCCCACACCCTAGGTGTCACCCCATGTATTCTTAAAATTATGCTTGGACTTGGTTTAATTGCAATTTTAGTGCAAAAAAGAGATCCATCATCTCTTTCTATAGTTTTAATTCATTGTAAGGAATTGTTATTTCATTATGTTTATGAACCTGATCAGAGTAAGTTATTTTCAAGTAACAATCTTTGTAGTTATAATTAATGCCAAATTTAATTAAATCTTTTATATCTTTTTCCATATTTTTCCCCCTTTCATGTAATGTTGTACTATTTTTTAAATAAAAGTTGGTCAGCTAATTTGAAAGTTAGTTTTTTTAAAGTTACCTTTAAAGCATGATACCTAGTATCAAATACTTATGAAAGGAACTTTAATCATGGCAAAACGTAAGAGTTTAGCAACTAATAAAATTTTATTAGCTGTTTTAATCATTGTAGGGATTTTCCTATTCATGATGATGCTTGTGCCACAGATTCCAACTTCTGCAGAGACTCCTGAGTCATTGATGAAATTCATCGAATGGTTTGTTGATCTACGCAGTCACTTTGAACAGTATGTTGGATTATACGCATTAATTATCGCTGTTCTTGGTGTGGGTGGTTATTTCGTAGTTAAGTCTAAATAATTTAATACTGTAGGCCGTTGGTTTTAATCAATGGCCTTTAAGTGTTATCTAAGAAAGGAGTTCATCTTATGTTAAAGAAATTAATACTTCTCTTAGGTGCATTTGGTTTATTACTCTTTGTATGTTTATATGACTTCACGCCTACACAAGCTGTGATACCAGATGAACCAATAAATCATAGTCCAATTGAAAATAGTGCCGACAGTTCAAGGTCAGTTCTAAAGCTTGTGCATACATTACAAGGAAACAATCAAATGTTAAATAAGACAGCAAGCGCTGTTGTTATTCATGAAGATGAAACTTACTATTATGCAATAACCAACTATCACGTTTTAGATAAAGATAATTATGAAACTGTTGCACTAGATCTATATGATTATCTGGGCAATCAATACCAAGCATCAAAGATTTCATTAAACCAGGCACAACAATTAATTTCAGAAATTTATGATTTAGGTTTAATAAAGTTTGAAAAACTAGCTAGTGAATTTGTGATTCCAGATGTAAGAACAAATCCATTAAATTCAACTGTTTTATTGACTGCTGTGGGCTATCCAAACGGCACTAGGTCAATAACTAATGGTTACTATCAAAACATGGTAAATATCGAGAATTTTCCGTTCCAGGTGATTAGTCATAACGTATCAATCACACATGGAAATAGTGGTGGTGGCTTGTTTGATGCTTCTGGGAAACTTGTTGGGATTAATGTTGCAGCTGCGCTAGATCTAAATGGGGATTTAGTTCAAAGTTATGCAATTCCAACAAGCAAAGTTTTAGAGTATTTAAGTTTATTTAATTTATAAAATTAGAAAGTAGGGATTTATATGAATAAAAAATTACTAAGTTTATTAATGGTATTTTGTTCACTAATTGGGGTGGCATTAACCACGCAAAAAACATTTGCTGCTAATAGTGCTTCAGAAATAACAATAAATGGGGAATCATATACTAACTTTATTATTGATTATGATGGTAACGGAAATTATGGCTACACTGTTTATTTAGATGGTGTAGCATATCCTGGTGGATTAATAGGTCTAATTGATGATTATGCTGATTCTTTTACTAATCCAAATATTGACTATGGTCTCGAGATTAAAGGCGCAGCAAATCAACCAATTACAATCACCGGAACTGGTTCAGTAAATAGAGTTCACATCAATTATGACGGAACTAAAATTGATATTTACTTAGATGGCGTTAAATATTCGGGTGGACTTTCAACATATATTGATGATTTTGCAACAGAAATTTCAAATCCATACGCTGTATATGCAATTATGATTTCATCAAACTTACGCCCAGTTATTAGTGGGCAAGAAACATTTGTTACTTCAGTTGATGATCCTAAACCGTTATCCTTCTTCCAAGGTTACTTAACAGCTATTGATGAAACAGATGGTAACATCACTAACAATATTTATGTTGTATCAGACAATTACACAACAAATAAGTCAATTTTAGGAACTTATACAGTTGTGTTTGGGGTTAAGGACAGCGCAAACAATGAATCAACACTTGAAGTTAAAATTTCAGTTGTCGATGTCACAAAACCAGTGATTACAGGTAACTCATCAAAAGTTCAAATTTCTTATACTCAAACAT